>NZ_BTPT01000072.1:0-4703 GCF_054408565.1 Vallitalea sediminicola | reverse complement strand
AGGCAAGACCTGTTTATTTAAACAGAGATGATTCTATAGAAGCACACTTATTAAGTCCAAGTTCATGATAAATTTGTTGTAAGAAAAGATATCCACCATTAAAAGATCTTTGTTCATTCTTTTTAATAATTTTAGTAGGAGCATAAGAAAGCATAATCGTATGCTTATTTTCCTTTTCTTTTTTGTTTAAATCTTCAATATATTTTTTAGCCCACTCAATAGAGTTTTCACCATTAAGCTTTTTTAATAAGTCGTCATATGTACCTGATTTTTCAACAATCTTAGATGAATGCTTCCCATTAATATACGTAGACTTAATAACATAAAGTGATTGAGAATTCTTAGACTTAGATATTTTTAATCTCATAAGATGCACCTCCTACTAATAGTATAACATATTACTCAAAAGTACTTGATAAAAAAATGTAAAATTTGATAAAAAAATAGCCTTTTTATAAGGATTACAAAGGTTTTATATAATTACAAGTGTCAAACTCCCGTCAACTTGTAAAGCCAGACCCCAGGCTCTCTTTTTGGAAAGATAACAGAAATTTTTATATAAGTACCATTATCAAAAAAAATATATATTATTTACAATAAAATAATGTTATAATTTATGGTAGTTATTGTTATTAGAAATGAGGTAAAAATTATGCGAATTGAAAAATTAAAATTACAAAACTATAGAGGATTTGATAAATTTACTTTAAATATACCAGATGATTATGCTGTTATTATTGGTGATAATGGTTCAGGCAAGACAGCAATTTTAGAAGCTATTTGCATCTGTTTGGGAACCATATTGGTTGGATTTGACGGTGTAAATTCAATTGGAATAAAAAAAGATGATGTAAGACTTGAATATTTTCCTCTTGGGAGCTTAGGAAATTTACAGCCTCAATATCCAATTAATATTTCATGTAATATGAGAGTTAATAGTCAATTATTTAATTTTTCAAGAAGTATTAATAAACCAGGTGGAAGTACTACTAGAACTGATGCAAAGAAAATAATTTCTTATTTTAATGGAGTTGATAAGAAGGTTAAGAAAGGTGCAAATGATATTGTTCTTCCTTTAATATCATACTATAGTACTGGAAGATTATGGCTTCATTCATCTAAAAGTAAAAAAACAAGTAGGAATAAATTTGATATAAAGATAAAAGAAGAGACTACAAATTACCAATTTAATAGGTTAAATGGATATATTGATTGTCTATCAGCAAAAACGAATGAGAAATTAATGTTAAAATGGTTCGAGAATATGGAATACATTGAATTTCAAAGAAAAATGGATCTTCCAGAGTTGGGTATTGTCAAACAAGCAATTGTAGAATTTTTTTTAAATTCTTTGGATTACAAAGTTGATTTTGGTATGATAGACATTGATTTCGATCCAGTTCTTAATCAATTAGTGATTGAATATCCGGATAATGAGGGAAAAAAAATTAGATTACCATTTGGAATGCTAAGTGATGGGTATAAAACAATGCTAAGCTTAGTGGCTGATATTGCCTATAGAATGGCAACTCTTAACCCGAATTTGTTAGAACGAGCTTTGTCAGAAACTAAAGGCATTGTAGTAATTGATGAAATTGATATGCATTTACATCCAAAATGGCAAAGACATGTGATAGAAGATTTGAGAAATATATTTCCAAATTTACAGTTCATATTTACTACTCATTCAGAACATGTTATCAGTAATGTAAGCCAAGAACATATAATAAAGATTGGTCCAAAGGGTGTAATGTATAAGGTGCCTTTTACAAAGGGGAGAGATATAAATTCATTAACATCAGAAGTTATGGATTTGCCTGTACGTGAAAAGAACGCACAAGAATTGATTAATTCATTTTATAGTAAAATTGACAATAAAAGTATTGATAAAGCAAAAATAATTCTTGATAAAATGATTGAAATGTTTGGGGAAAAGGATACTGAAGTTATTAAAGCAAATACTGAATATACATTAGAGGTTGAATAATGAAAAGAATTATTAAAGGCACTGAACCTACAAAATTAATTGAATACAGGAACACAGAAAACGCTTCATATAAGAATTTACCAACTATGACAAAGACTATAATTAGAAATCAATTATTAGAAGAACAAGGGTACATTTGCTGCTATTGTTTGTCAAGAATACCGCATTCAAAAGTACCGATAAACATGCAAATGAAGATTGAACATTTTTTACCTGAATCAGGCGAAACGAAAAGTGAAGAATTGGTTTATAAAAATTTGTTTGCGGCATGTAATGGAAATGAAGGATTACCTTCGGATGTACAACAGTGTGATACCCATAAAAAGAATAATATTATTACCTTGAACCCTTTAGATGAATTTATAGAAGATCAGTTTATATATAAGCAAGATGGATATTTAAAAACAGATGATTCTTCAAAGCAGCATGAAGTTGATGACATTTTAAATCTGAACAATGATAAGCTTGTATTCTGTCGAAAGGCGGCAATTGATGGTACTAGAGATAGGCTAATAAGGATTAAAAGAAAGGGTATTTGGAATAATGACATTCTTCAAAAAGAGATTGATAAATTATATAGGAAGCATGAAGGGAAGTATACACCGTATTGCTTGGCTGCAATACAATATCTAAAGCGTAAGATGATATAGAATAAATTGCGACGCCACAGTGATACTAATTAAATCATCAACCATAAAAATAACATCAAAGCTAATAAATACACCTAAATCAACCATTTACAAGGTAATAATGACCCTTTCACGGAGTGGGAATAACCGATTTCGACAGCCATATGTCATTCACTGTAATATAGAAATTATATATGCCATTAGAAAATAAATTGAAAATTATTTTCTGGTGGCATGTTTTATAGCATAAAAATGAGTGCTAAACTTACAATAGAAAGGCAGAGGGAAAAATACTAGTGGCGACTAAGGTGTTAACATCTTTATGTTCAAAGGTTTTTATATTAATTTTTAATCCCATGGTAACCGTAGACATAAGAATAAAGAAACTACCTAATTGTTTTAATAGTTGTATAAAGTCTATAGAGACAGATGCAATGGCATATGTTGTTGAGATGATTTGATAACAGGTGTTAAGGATATAAATAATCCCGACGAGTACAAAATACTACACATATCTTGGAAACTGCACTTTTTTAGTCTTAAAATATCCTTTTAAAAAATAACTTAATATGAGGGTAACGCACCGAGTAAGTGTATGTGGCACCAAACATTTTGAAAAAATGTGAGAATATTCAATGGAAATTGAAAATAGTATGGGGTCAGTTCCCATAGTGGAGTGAGCTTTGCGAAACGGAACTTGCTAGAGACAATGAAATAGTTACCTTTCTTCTCTGATATTAATTTGATATTAAAAAATCCATCAACCTAAGATAATATGAATAAACTACGCACAAATAGTGTAAAACGTAAACTAAAACTAAACAAATAAGCTTAATAAGACTTATAACTTATTGAGTGGGAGTTAAAGAACGAAAACGCTCGAATCATTAGTTTTCGATGCTAAGTGGTGTTTGATTCCATGTACATATTAAGAACCAATAATATTCAAAATTTGAAGGGTTCCATCGAGATTTTGGAATATTAAATTTGTTAAGAATCTTTGGTCTGATATTTGTAAGATAAAAGGCTGTTGGAATTTTTAGACTGCTATGATTCTGATATATATACAGCCCTAAATAGTATATTGCAATTTTATGTTCAGAACGAAGTTACTTATTAAACAATCAAATGAATATTGAGTTCATATGGTTATTTTTTACCTTGTATTATTTCAGAAGATGTGTCTGAAAAAAGTGTGAAATAAGGAAAAAGAAGAGAGCATGGTTATAAGCCTGTCAATGAAAAATATAGCCTCACATATGCATTTAAAAGTTTATGTAAATGTGCATAATGTGGATCTATACTTCTTTTTTATGAAGTAAGAAATTTAATTCTGTATTTGTCATATAAATGTTTGATTTTATTATTAATGAAGAATATAATGATAAATGAAGTTTTTTGTAAAGGAGTGATGAATTTTGGAACACGAAACAACCAAACAAGTAACAGAAGAATGGGGAATCACTTCGAGAATGGTACAAAAACTTTGTGTCGAAAACAAGATAGAGGGTTGCTGTGAAATTGAGTGGTGTGTGCTTTATTCCAATTGCTAAACAAGTAGAATAGCAAAGGGGGACTAGAAGTAGTATTAGAGAACTGAGAAGCATTGTTGCAATATTATATAGAAACAATAGACTTTTGAATAAAATATCTGTTATTAGATAAATTATAAATTAATAAAAGTAAAAGAATAACTTATTTGGAGAATTGGTGATTAATGTGGAAAAAGCATATGAAATAGGTCAAGATGGGAAGCAAATATTTGTTTGTGCAAACAAATTGGATAAGCTATATGGAAGAAACATCTCATATCATGAGAAGAAGTTTGTTTGCAAAGAATGTGGCGAGTACGTTTCTTATGTCTATAGAAACAGGTACAATTCATTTTTTAGACATCAAAATAGCGAAATGGGGACTGAGTGTAATCTTAGAAGAAGTGGTCATGCTATTGGAAACATTTATGAGCGTAAAGGTCCTTCGTTGGTCATTAGTGTAAATGCTATAATGAAAATGTAGAAAAGTTCCAACATAAAAATGTAGGAATTTATACAGTTTTGTTTTAGCATTTTTTGCTATAATTGTGCTAT
>NZ_BTPT01000071.1:0-21241 GCF_054408565.1 Vallitalea sediminicola | reverse complement strand
TATTCCTGTTACAGTTACAGGAATAGGATTAACCGTTATAGGAAAAGTTAGCAGGGATACGTGGAACTATCCGAAAGCAAAAGCGGGTAATATAGCAGTTGCTGTTGGAATTCCAAAAGTCGGCAACGAAGTAGTAGGCGATAAAGGTGAGATTATGACACTAAATATTCTTAAGAAAATTAAGAGCCTTGATTTTATAGAAGATGTTTTGCCAGTTGGTTCAAAAGGTATTGAATATGAAGCAATGGAAATGGCTAAAACTGGTAATGTAGTATTCAAAGGACATGAAGCTATTAGTCTTGATGTAAATAAATCGGCTGGACCTGCTACTTGTGCTGTTTTGGCAATGAATAAAAAGCATCTTGAAGAATTAAAACAAATGGTTGATATTCCTGTTAATGTTATTGGTGAATTTATTTAAAACTTTTTCTATATTCTCCAGGTGAAATACCGTAATATTTTTTGAAAACATAGCTGAAGTGTTTTACGCTTATATAGCCAACTTTTTTAGTAATATAATCAAGCTTTAATTCATTGTTCTTTAATAAGTTGGCTGCATGTTTCAGTCTCACTTCTGTCAGGAATTTTATATAGGATTGTCCTTCAAGTTCGTGAAATAAATTGCTTAAGTAAGAATAAGATATACATAATTCATCTGCGATAAGGGATAAACTAATGGGTTCCATATAATGTTTATAGATGAATTGTTTAGTCTGTTCTATAAGTAGGTTCTCATCACACATTGAATTCTTTTTGTGTAGATTCTCAATTATTATGTTAGACAGATTAGTTATAAAAATGGATATGCTTTTTTTGTCCGTAAAGCTACCTTTAGAATCTATTAATACCATATAGATTTTATTGATGATATCTTCATTAAGAGGAAGATTAATTTTTAACTGATTTATTATATAATTGAGTGCTTTTAATAAATAGCAATCATTTATTTGCTCATACAAGAAATTCCCTATATCTTTAGATAGTACTTCTAGATTGACTACATCATTATTATGAATTGTGTAGATTAAATTAGCCATGTAACTATGTAAAGTTTTAATGTATTCATGATAGAATTGTTGTGAATATATTTGAATATTACTCGGTTCAGCTTTACTGAATAAAGTTTGCAAAGATGCCTTTTTTGAATTTTCATAGGATATATTCAATTGAAGTAATTCATTTTCTTTAGTACCTGCTATAGAAAATATATGCAAGTTGGTTTCTTCGTAATAGACATCATCAATTTTTTTATAGATATCCATAATTACCTTAGTTGAATCTTCTTCTTCCCCAACAGGAATAAGTAATACTGTATTTTCATTAGAATCTATAAATACTTTTACAGATGTATTCTTAGTTTGTTTTTTAGCTGTATTGAAAAGCAATAATTTCAAAAGAATTAAATTAGATATTTTAATATTATTTTCAATCAATATATCTTCTGTAATTTGCATCATAAGGATTATACCTTCAGCATCAATTAAATTAATGTTTAAATCATATAGTATGGGATAAAGGGATTGAATTTCCATATGAGAACCTGTAATGACAGCTTTTAAAAATTTGGCTACAATAGCCTCTTTATATTTATTGGATGCCACAATCAGGTCATTGTATTTAAGTTGTTCGCATTGCTCTTTACAGCATATATCGGCTACAGATTCCAGCATATTTTTTAATTCATCATTTATTATTGGCTTTAATAAGTAACTGCTGACATTATACTTAATAGCGGATTTTGCATAATCAAATTCTCCATAACCTGATAATATAGCACAACGGATTTTTGGATAAAGATCATTGATGTGTTTGCATAATTCTATTCCGTCCATCACTGGCATTTTTATATCGGTTAAAACTAAATCGACAGAATGATTTTTTAATACTTCAAGTGCATCTACACCATCCATTACATCACCAACAATTTCCCACTTATCACATAATTTTGGAATAATCTGTTTTAAGAAATTCCTTGTTAATTGTTCGTCTTCAACAATTAATAATTTATACATGGTTAAACCTCCCTATAATGATGTCTTCGGTAAAATTATCTTAACTGTAGTACCTATGCCTTCCTTACTAGCAACCTCAATACCATATTCCATACCATATTTGATTTTAATACGTCTGTTTACATTAATCAATGCAATACCATTACCCTTTTCAGATAGATTAAAACTTGCTCCAATTTCTTGTTCAGAATCTAACTTTTGTTTTAATTTCATCAACATAACTTCTGTCATACCAACCCCATCATCTTTTATTATAAATATTACATTATTTTCTGTTATGGAATTTGTTATTTCAATAGTTGTTGTTTCCTTTTTCGCTTCGCAACCATGAATAACAGAATTCTCAACTACAGGTTGCAAAAGAAGAGCGGGAATTATATAATTATTCAGATTATCATCTATGTCAATGATATAATTTAACCTATCATTGAATCTATTTTTTTGTATTGTTAAATATGCATCTAGTAATTGTAACTCAACTGAAAGAGTAATTTCTTTATCCATATGTGTTAGTCCTCGTAATATGATACTTAGTTTGTTAATGGTAGTAACTGCTCCAGGTAAGTTGTCAGACTGAATCAACATACTTATCATATTTAGAGTATTATGTATAAAGTGTGGTTGTATTTGGTTGAACAGAGTATTGATCTGAGCTTCTTTCTGAAGATATTTAGCTTCATATATTTCACGGACTAATGTATGATTCTCCTTAAACATTTTCTTGAGTTCACCGACCATGTTGTTCAAGGAACTTGATAGATAGCCTAATTCATCATTAGATTTTATAGGGAATATAACATCAAGGTCTCCATCTTGAATTTTATGTATGTTGATTATAATCTTATTCAATGGTCTAAGGAACATGTATAGGTATAATATTATAAGTAATAGTGCAAATATAAAACTGACTAAAGTAACTATGAATGCACTTTTTCGTACATCTGATATTTTTTCATTGATAGTTGATAATGATGTAATACCTATTATAGTCCAATCAGCATCTTCTATAACATTCTTATTGACTAGATATCCTTTGTTATTACATTTAATGGTAGTGTAAGGATTTTTATCATTATAGGTTTCAGCATATATATTATATATATTGTCACAAGTTAAATGAGGTACATTAGAGAATATAACTTGCTGATTAGCATCCATAATTATAAGACCGCCATCTTTCCCTAAGTCCACTTTATTACAGATATCGCTAATACCTGAATAGTTAGCATCTACTTTAATCACTCCTAGAATTTTATCAGTATTCCTTGTACTTCTCAAAATACTTACTATGGAAAAAACTATATTCTTAGGATTTTTGATAATCTGTTCCAGATGAGCTGAGACAAATATAGGTTGCTTTTTTTCTAGAGCTTTCTTGTACCAATGATATTTAGTAAAATCTTGATTAGATTTTATTGTTGAAGTTATACGTTCGCCTTTGTAGACTTCATCAGTCAATATGAATACTCTTAATATATCTTTTCTTGGAATGATTAAAATCTGTTCAAGAAAATCTTCAATTGTTCTAGTTCTATAAAGAGTTTTTAAGTCAGAGTCATCAATTGTTTTATCTAAGGCATCCATAACATCTTGGTCATAGTAAGGCGATAAGGATAATCTATATAGGTCATCTAAATATGTTCTAATATTCAGAGAGGTTAATTCAACTATCTGTTGGACTTTTTCTGAAGATTGTTCCATAATACTTGTACTATATTTATTATAAGAGTATATAGATACAAATAAAATAGATGTCAACGTAAGTAGTGCGGTACATATAAAAAGTTTTAACGAAAAATTCCAACTTATTCTTTTCATTCTATCATACTCCTATAAATTTTTATTTCTTATTTGAATGGATAGTTTAATTAATCCAAAAAAATTACTAATTAATTATACCATATTATTTTTATTTTATAGATTATATATAAAAAAAACATACCATTATCTAAAATATAGGGTATTTATTTTTTTATAATGTGGATATACAATGAAATTACAGCAATAATAATGGGAATTATCAAATTTCCAAATTAATAAGAAAATGGGGGATTACAAAACTATGAAAAAATTTATATCTTTGTTACTAGTTATCATGACTTTTTCATTATTTACTGGATGTACTACAAAAGAAAAAGACGAAGCTGTGGATAATACTCCAGTAAAACAAAATGATGTGGACCAAGATCAAAAAGAACCTGAATCAGAGCAAGAGAAAGATGTTGTACATATTAAATTCTTTACAGGAAAAGTTGAAACAGTGGATTTGATGAATGAAATTATTGATAATTTCAATAAATCACATCCTGACATCGTAGTGGAACAGGAGTTTCAAAAGGATGCAAGTAATGTTATCAAAGTCAAGTTTGCATCCAGTGATATACCAGATATTACTACAGTAGTTGCACAAGAGTACATCGATCAAGGTAAATACTTAGATTTATCTAATGAAGTATGGTGGGATCGTATTCAGCCAGCAATAAAAGACATGTGTACAGATGTTAAGAGTGGTAAACAATACAGAGTTGCAAGTAATATGACTATGGCTGGTCTATTCTACAACAAAGCAATTTTTGATGAATTAGGTTTAGATGAAGCAAAAACTTGGGAAGAGTTTGAAGAAGATCTAGCTAAGATAAAAGAAAACAAATCAGATGTTGTACCACTTTTTATGGCTGGAAAGGACTCATGGACATTAGGACATCTAGTAGAGTTCATGGCTCATGGAGTTGTTAAGCAGACTTATGGTGTCACTGATTCCAAAAAAGCATTTTTAGCTAATGATGATGAAAAACTTCAATTTGGTGCTGAAGGTGGACCAATGGATAGTTTTGCAGCTGCAATAATAAGCGGAAGAGATAAAAAACTATTCAATAGTGATTTCTTAACTGCAACTTATGATAATCAAGTTGAAATGTTCTCTAATGGTGAAGCTGCTGTCATTAGCCAAGGTATGTGGGCACTTAGTGGTATATTAGAGAAAAGCCCAGATATGGCTGAGAGTATTGGATTCATGCCTTATCCAGCAATAGCGGATTCAACTAAACCAGTAATCTTAAGTGCTGAAGACTCTGCTTATGCTATTACTTCTGCTTCAAAACATCCAGAAGAAGCAAAAGTATTTTTGGATTATTTATTCGGGGCAGAGAATCTAAAAAAATATAGTGAATCTATTAAATCACCATGTGCATTTAAAGATGTTGATGCAGATTGGGGTCCAATAAAAGAACAAGTTAATACAGCACTAGAAAATGGTGTAAATATTGGATTTACCAATGAGTGTCCTTCAGGATTCTCAGGTGATGATGCAGGAAGAATGGTTCAAGAATTATATGCAGGACAATATGCGACTTCAATGGATTTTGCAAAAGCTTATAAAGCAGTTTGGGATAAAGCATGGAATGCATCTAACTAGTTATTTAGGGGCTGTACTAAGTTGTACCATAAACAATAGGCAGCCCCCTATGTTTCTGTTGTTGTAGATAAGCATTCTATTCAACTTATAAAATCAAAGAAAATATATTGAACTTATTGAAATGGGTGTATAAATGATTAAGTTCAATATATAGTAATATAATTAATGTGGAGTGATGACGGAGTGATTATTCGAAATAAGATAGTTTCTAAATTACATAATTTTATGATATTACCAGCTTTTATATTATTCTTTATATTTTTCATATATCCGTTGATTAAGGGTATTGGGTTAAGTTTAACAGATTATGATGGTATGTCAAAAGCCAATTTTATAGGATTAAAGAATTTCATTGATTTTTTTCATGATAGTCGAGCTAAGAATGACGTAATAAACACTGTTCTTTTTGCTTTGGGAAGTGCTCCACTATTGAATATATTCGGTTTTCTATATGCTTTATTATTGGATAGTAAATTCAAAGGTAAAGGTATAGTAAGAACCATTGTTTATTTACCAGCAGTTGTCAGCCCATTGATTATGGGTTACATCTGGTACTTTATTTTACAACCACAAAGAGGCTTTTTATTTGCAACTCTTGAAAGAATAGGTCTTGGTGTTTCTAATTCCAATTGGATGGGAAATAGATATATGGCTTTGTGGGTTATCATTGTAGTTAATGTATGGCAGTTTGTAGGAATGACGATGGTAGTTTATCTAGCGGGATTACAAGCTATACCTGAAGAGATGCATGAAGCAGGTAAGATTGATGGAGCTACTTACCGTCAAAGGATTAGATATATAGTACTTCCTATGATGATTCAGCCTATCAAGATTAATGTTATAACTAACATTATAGGTTCGTTATCAGTATTTGAAATAATTATGGCATTAACAGACGGAGGACCAGGATATAGTACAGAGTCATTAAGTATTTATATCATGAGAATGTGTTATGGTAGTTTTACTGGATACTCAACCGCAGTTGCAGTCATTCTATTTTTAATCATTCTATTACCAGTATTGTTATCGCTGAAATTCATGAAATCAAAAGAGTATGATGCGTAAGGGGGCGACATAGTTGAAAAAATTTTTAAGAATTCTAGTTATAATAATAATTACATTACTTGCATTATTTCCTTTTTATATTCTTAGCTTATTAGCATTTACACCAGCATCAATGAACTTTACAAAAGAATTAATTCTCCTTCCAAAATCATACTTTGAGAATTTTGGTGCAGCTTGGGAAAAGGCTAAAATGGGTCGCTCAATTATTAATTCCCTAATAATTACCCTAGGATCAGTAGGAGTCATTGTTTCATTTGCTAGTATGGCCGGATACGCTATTGCTAGAGTAAACAATAAATTCAATAGAATAATATTCTACTTAATGTTAGGTTGTATGATGATTCCAGGGATTATCAATACAGTACCATTATACACATTGATGATTAAAATAGGTGGAATTAACACACACTGGGCAATGATATTGGTATGTGCTGCTAACGCTTTACCTTTTTCAGTATTCTTATTCACAGGATTTATTAGAGGATTACCTATAAACATTGAGGAAGCAGCAATAATTGATGGTTGTACTAAGATAGGTTCTTTCTGGCGAATTGTTTTTCCAATATTGAAGCCGGTTACATCAGCAGTCATCATTATTAATGGATTGAATATATGGAATAATTATGCTCAAGCTATATTTTTCCTTCAAAAACAATCAATGCGAACAATTCCTCTCGCTATTTCCATGTTCTATCAACAATATGGAGCAAAGTGGCATCTAATGGCAGCGGCAGCAATGATTGGTTTAGCACCAGCAGTTGTAATATTTATTATCTTCCAAAAATATTTTATTAAAGGTATTACTGCGGGTTCTGTAAAAGGATAAACAAGTAATAGCTAAATTACATAAAAATGAAAGGTGATATTATGAAAGACTTGATACAAGATATTTACCCGAATAAAGCTCAATATTTAGAAGGGGAAACTATAGAAATTATAATAGAATGGAAACAAAATGTTAATCCCATTGATATTTGTATTTCACTAGTGATTTCTCACTTAGATGAAAAATACTTATCTATTACCAAATCAGTAAATAATAGAAACGAAAATTCGGTAATAGAAATAGAACCTCTAAAAGTAAATGGATATGGTGTGGATATAAATATTTTCGACGATGAAAAGATTGTTGCAACTTACTCAACCGCTGTTGATGTAGTCACAAGTCACAAGGATTCTCCAAGATATGGTTTTCTTAGTGAGTTTGAATCAAAAGATGTATTAGATGATGCAGACATATTATCACTGAAAAAACTTCATATCAATATGGTACAATTCTATGATTGGATGTATAGACATGATGATCTAGTAAATGAGGAAGCAAATTATATTGATTTGATGGGTAAAAAAATATCACTGCAAGCAATCAGAAGTAAAATAGATTTATGTCATGAAAATGGAATGAAAGCAATAGCCTATGGTGCTGTTTATGCAGCCAGCAAACCATTTTATGAAGAACATAAAGAAGAGGCATTATATGGTAGTAATAAGCAGCCTATATCTTTTATTGATAAATTCATAATTATGAATATTGAAGAAAAATCTCCTTGGCATAGTCATATCATCAATGAATATGAAAAAACTATTAGATGCCTGGATTTTGATGGTATTCATATGGATACTTACGGTTATCCTAAAAAAGCAATAAGTAAGTTGAATGATGAGCACATAGTTAATCTAGAAAAAGAATTTCCTATATTGATTAATAATACAAAGAAACAGTTAAGCAAGGTGAAAGAGGATGTTACTTTAATATTTAATAATGTAGGGAATTGGCCTGTTAGTTCTACTTGTCATGCTAATCAAGATATGGTCTATATAGAAGTATGGGATCCTTATAGCACTTATAATCATATACAATCCATAATTAGAGATGCTAGAAGAGAGACAGATAAACCTATTATTCTAGCTGCTTATTTGAAACCTTTTATGGATGAAGGTGAAGAAACAGGGGCTTATGCTCTGAAAATATTGACAGCTGCAATTATTGCTAATGGAGCATATCATTTGATACTTGGTGAAAATCAAGGTATATTAACTCAAGGTTACTATGTGGATTACTATAAAATAAGTGATAATCTATTTAGTGAAATAAGGAAGTACTATGATTTTATGATTAGATATTCAGATTTGTTCTATGATAGGAACCTTATAGACGTATCTATGACACATGCTTATGGAGATAATGAGGAATACGTTTTTGAAGGTGATGATTTTAGTGCAACTGCTGATTCTAATAAAATATGGACAATTATTAGAGAGAGCCATGACACAAAACTAATCTCATTGATTAATTTGAAAGGAAATGATGTGATATGGAATAAGGGAAAAGAGGAACCAACCAGAAATTCTGATATGAAACTAAAGATTCAAGTAGAAAAAGAAGTAAAAAATGTTTATATTTCTTCACCAGAAAAAACTATACCTGTTAAATGCCCTTACAACATAGTTGCTGGAGAACGAGGGAATATATTATCAATCAACCTTAAACGACTAGATATTTGGACAGTTATAGTAGTAAGACTTAAATAGATGTGTTAGATACTATATATGAAAATGAGGAGTGAAAAAGATGAAAAAATTCATGAGTTTATTTTTATCTCTTAGCTTACTTTTATTAACAATAAATACTACTAGTAATATTGCATTTGCTGCGGATAATTGTGCAATAACAGAAGTTAGCGTTGATAAAGCGAGATATAATACTGGGGATAATGTGACCATTTCTATCAAAATAGATAACCCAGAAAGTGTGGCGGTATCAAAAACAGTAACAACTAATATATATCATTTAGAGAATATCGTAGATACTTATAGTTCAGTTGTTGATGTTCAGCCTAATACGACTACTACACATACGGTAACATGGACAGCACCACAGAATAATTACACAGGATATCTTATATCATCAGATATAGGTGATGGTGTTGAGGTTACAACTGGAGTGGACGTATCAAATGATTTTACAAGATATCCTAGATATGGATATTCTGTAGATTTTCCTGTTGGGGAAACACAAGATGAAAGTAATACCATGATAGAACAGCTGGCAAAAGATTATAATATCAATGTAGTCCAGTATTATGATTGGATGTATAGACATGATATGAATTTCCCTGATAGTGGAAATACATGGATAGATTTATTTAATAATACTATCAGTGAAACAACTCTTCAAAATAGAATTGATAAGGGACATGCCCTTAACCAAAGTGCTATGGCTTATCAAATGGCATATATGGTACGTGAAGATTATGAAGATTATGGAGCTAAAAAGGAATGGGGACTCTACAAAAACAAAGATTATAACATTAGTTATAGTAAAGATGACCCATCAACTATTAATAATATAGATCAATTGATTTTCCCACTTGAAGGAAGTCCAGCACCTATATTATTTGCCATGAATCCAGCTAATAAGGATTGGCAGGATTTCATGAATAATCAATATACGTTAGCTGTTAACCGTTTAGGTTTTGATGGTATCCAAATAGACCAAATGGGTGATTTCTGGGGAAACATTAATTATTATGATTACTGGGGTAATTACGTTGACCTTAGTAAAACATTCTCAGATTTTGTTAATGATTCAAAAGAAGCATTAACCAGTAACAATAGCAGTAAAAATTATGTGACAATGAATGCAGTTAATGGAGCAGTACCACCAAATGATAAATTCTCTACATGGGATATTATGAATAATGCGGATACTGATTTTCAATTCAGTGAAATCTGGCAGAATTCACCTACATATGATAGTTTGAAAAAATATATTGAATGGCAGAGATTGACAGATGGTGGAAAAACAATGGTTCTAGCAGCTTATATGAATCAACATAGTAATGTTGGAACTTTATACGAAGCCGAAAATGCGATTTCAAATGGATTAACAAATGGAAATGACAATGGTACAACTTATATCACTGGATTTGATAGCATAGGTGATAATGTTGATTTTAATATTTCAGTTCCAGAAGATGGTGTGTATACATTAGTAATCAGATTCTCTAATGGAGCTTCATCAAGAGCAGATAAAAATATTTATATTGATAATGAAAAAGTTATGACAGCTTATTTTGACCTGACTAGAACTGGATTAATGCCTGCTAGTCCAAGCTGGTCTAATTATTCTAATGAAGCAGCTTTTACAGATCCAAAAACTTTATACCTTACAGCAGGAAATCATAGTATAAAAGTTCAGCAAGATAGTGAAAATGCTGGAGATATCCGTATGGATAGTGTTACACTTGGAACTTTTAGTAAAGCGTCTGTACGTTTAACAGATTCAGCCATAGCTGCATCAGGTGCTATGCACATAGAAATGGGAACTGGTCTAAGTATGGCTAATGGAACAAGTAATTATAGTGACTGTGTTATGTTAGGTCATCCATATTATCCAAAAGCTTTTAAAATGATGAGAAATGATTTAGAAGAAGAAATGCAAAATCATTATGACTTTATTACTGCTTATGAAAATCTTCTATATGACCCTGATATTAATCCTGTTGATGGAGGAACACAAACAATCAGTATTGATAATGAAAGTGTTACTGGTTCAGGGAAAAGTGGTAATATATGGTTTATACCAAAGACAAAAAATGATGACTATGGTATATTGCATTTAATTAATTTAACATCAGAAACTAATACTAATTGGAGAGATGCTACTGATGACCCAATGACTAAAACCAATCTTCAAGTAAAATATTATATACCTTATCATAAATCAGTATCTAACCTATATATGGCTAGTCCAGATAGAAATGATTGTATGACAGAGAATCTTTCATTCACTACAGGTACAGATAGTGTTGGTAAGTATATTAGTTTTACAGTTCCTGAGTTAAAATATTGGGACATGATTTATTTTACATATGGTAATGAGAGTGAACCATCAATATATGAAGCAGAAGATTCCATCAAAAAAGATGTAAGTACTAATACTGATCATAATGGTTACACAGGATCAGGATTTGTTGACTCCTATGGAGAAACATGGGATAGCGTTTCATTTGACATAGAAGTTGAAGAAGAAGGAGATTATACATTAAGCTTCTCATATGCTAATGCAACAGGTAGTGAGTGCAGTAGAGAACTTATTGTTGATAATCAAAACAAAGGTAAAATATCATTCCAACCATTATCAGATTGGGATACTTGGGGAATAGCTGAAAAAGGAGTACATCTATTACCAGGTAGACATAGATTAGTAGTGTTAGTCACTCATGAATATGTCGGTTCCATAAATTTAGATAATATGCGTGTTACTAAGTTATCTGAGACTGTTAGAGGGGTATATATGAATAACTGGAAGGATTCAGTATACCTATGGAAAGAAACTCAAAACAATCTGACAAAACCTCTATTCACTGATGGTCCTTCTATATATGAATTAAGATTCTACGAAAAAACAGATTCTGATGATTATAATAGAAATGAAATCAAGAATTACAGCATGTTCTTTAGAGATGAAACTGATAACAAGGTATATACAACTGGAAGTAATTTCAGAGCTTCAGGTCATTTTGGTGATGATGGTATTTTCCATACTGATTATGAAACTTATGCAGGAGAAAAAATGTCTCCAGAGATATCAAGAGATTATGCTGCGATACCTAATGAGAATTTCATGGTTGTAAGATATACTGTTAAGAATAATACAGGAAGTGAAAAAACTTATAATATCATGGATATGCTTCATGTGGATAATCATAGTAGTAATGATATAACAGCTTCTTATGATTCAACCAAGAAAGTAACGACTATAGATATGAGTGGAGCAGGACAGTATTATGTAGCTCATGGTACATTAGAATCAACTATCAATGACTACCAAGTGGCAGATGATACAGAATCAAATACAAATAGTAATATTTGTTCACCATGGCATACTTTTAATAACGATGGTACTTTGAAAAATAATGATTCCGTGACTTGCAGAGAAGATATTTCAACTGCATTTACTAAGTCGGTTACTTTACAATCACAAGAATCAACTGATATATATTTTTATATAGCAATAGGTAAAGATAATATAGAAATTCAAAATGCCATTGATACAGCAACAGGACAAAATGGAAGCTATTGGATGAATGCTATGGAAACTAATTATTCAAATTGGTTGAATGAAGGTGAATCTGTAAACTTTAATCAGCCAAAATTAAATTATTGTTATGAAAATATATCTGTAGCATTAAAGCAATCAATTGTACCTGGAACATATAATGACGGTGTAAAAGATGTAGCAAAATTTGCATCACTTCCAGCTACAACTAATCCATCAGCTTATTCTTATAAGGTATGGGCAAGGGATTCAGCTGTTACAGCTATGTCACTAGATGCTTCAGGTCATACTGATGAAGCTGAATACTATTGGTATTGGCTTGCAGATCGTCAAATAAAGATTGATCATGGTGATTGGAGAAAACCAGGTACTTTCTGGACTTGTTATTGGATATGGAATAATGACCCAGTATCTTTCGTTGAACCGGAGTATGATTCTATAGGTATGTTCCTAGTAGGAGCTTTTAGACATTATGAGAGTCTGGATGAACCAGCTAAAACTAACTTCCTAAACAATATATGGGAAGATTATAGAAGGTCAGCAGATTTTGCAATGAACCACATTGATTCCAATGGTTTTGGTAAAGCAGATTGTTCTATATGGGAAGAGCAAATAGAATATAATGCATTTACAGAAGCTCTATATGCAGCTGGTTTAGATGCTGCTCAAGAAATGGCAAAAGCTAAAGGACTACAGTCTTTGGCAGATAATTATAATGGTGCTGCAAGTTCTATACGTTCAGCTATACAAAGAAGTTCTACAGATTCAGAACCAGGATTATGGAACCAGACAGACCCTAATAATAGATATTACAATAGAGCTGTTAACCTTAATAATACACCAAGAACAACAGTAGATGCTTCAAGTGATGTTTTAGTTACTTATGGTGTTATTGATATGATGTCAAAGCGTGCTTATGACCATTATAATAAAGTTACTAATACCATATCTCATGACACATATGGTGTAACAAGATATGAAGGAGATAGTTTCTATTCAGGCAAGAATTCTTGGGATCCAGGTGGAGTGGAGGCATTTGAAGATGAGCCTTCTTGGCCACAGATGACTATGTGGGTAGCCATGATGGAACTTTTCAGCGGTTATGATTCTCTAAGAGACAATGCTCTAAGACGTCTAGAATGGTTTGCTGATAGAACTGCATTAGGTTATGCACCACAAGGAGAAGCTGTTTCTAATGTTACATTAAAACCAATTATCAGTACTATGATAGAGCCTATTACAGGAGCTGCATATATTATGACTGCTCTAACTTACGAAGATAAATTTGATATGCGTATTACACCAAATCAATATAACGCAGGTGCTAGATATACTGTTAATGTTCATGATGGATGCAGAGATACAAGTAATGCCTATGACACTATATCAGATTGGCATCAATGGACATATATACCTTACTATTTAGACAAAATAGGTGATAATACTGCTGGTAATTCAACAAGAGATATTGAAAAAATATATATTTCCAATGACGATAATAATATGTATATTAGAATTGACAATGTAGGAAATACTTTACCTAAGTATAACGTAAATGGTGACAAGTTCGTAGTTTCTGTTTACTCACAAGATTTTAGTAATGGAAGCATTAGTACTACTAACAACAGTTTCTACGGTACAACATTAGATAGAGATTATGGATACATGGTTACTAGAAGAAGCGATGATTCCAATTACTCAGCATACAATGTAGATTCTAATAATAATTGGCAGTTGGATAAACAAATCACTAGTGTTATTGCACCTCAATGGGAAAATACTTCTGGTAGAATAGAAATGGTTATTCCACTATCAGAGCTTTCAAGTGGAAGTGTTAATACTGGAGATTGGGCTAATATGAAGATCGCATTAGGACTAGATAATGGTTCAGGTATGCAAGAAACAGATTATATGAATATTCATTATAGAATTACTGGTAACAATGAAAGCTGGTTATTCGGTAATTCAGAAGAGTAAAAGTTAATAAAATTAGACTATGTAAATATTACGTTGTAAAGGAGCTGGCTATATGAGCCAGCTCCTTTATTTTAGATATGTAAGTATATTATCTAGACTTTAATATTTCCATTATAGCTTTCAATGTAAATAGAATAAGTAATATAACAATAAGTAGCTTACCCTTTTTATTGGATTCTCTAAAATCCCTTATTGTATATCTAATCAGACTTATTAATAATGTAATGATAAATATACAAAATACCAAAGAGATAAACATATATAATTTTTCTTGAATCATAACTTCATTACCTATTATTAATTCTATCACTGTTAAAAGTAGTACTAAAACAAATGATATTGAGAATATAATAAGCCAGTATTTTGAACTCACGATTATTGTTTTTCATTTTTCGTCCTTTAATCACTTAATTTAATTGTATATCTTTAATCGACTATTTTATCTAGTAGAACGGTTATGAATAACCTTATACTTATTTCAAAAATCTACTTTGCTTAAATAATCAACTATATCTTCTTTCTTAATATTTAAAATTACTTTATCAAGATACTTAAATTTTAGTATAGGTTTTTTTATTTCAATAAGAGCATCTACTTCATCTAATAAAATATCTTTTTTAAATACGAATTGTTCCTTTTTTGTAAAATTATATTGGTTTGCTATATTAGTGTCTTGGGTGAATAAAGATAATGTATTATTTTCTAATATGAACTGTCCTATAGCCCATGGTTCGAATTCTATTCCTTTATACATTACCTTATATTTCAATTCGTATGCGAATTCAATTTCATCTATATCCACATTCTTAACTAATATATTACGATGCTTATTACCTAACACATCAATATATTCTTTAAATCCTATGTTAATATCTATAATATCATTACTAGTTAATTCAAGGATGTTATTGGTAATATTTAATAAATATGTTTTGTTTTTGTACAAACAGTAATTTTTACTCATTTTATACCTCACTTTAATTCAATCCATTTGATTTTTTTATCGAATATAAATTGTTGGGATACTTCTCCAGTTTTACTATCTACTATTTTAAATATATCTCCATTAACGAATTCTCTTGGGTCTTGATAGTATTCTGGTAATACAATATTTTTACTGCCAGTGAACCCTTTACCTGTAAAAGGATAATTATCTACTGTTGGTTCCCAATTTGGAATAGATAATTTATTAGAATCACCAACTGTATATTCTATAGTTCCATAGAATTTATCTGGTGCTCCTGTGGATATTGATATTCCATCCACTCCATTTGTAACTTTAAAAGAAGTATTATCATAATCTAATCTAGCGCCTTCAAATTTTTCAGGCAATGTTTTTATGTTTACTCCATGTTCTTTGACTGCTGTAAAACCTCTTACACCATTATATTCTGGATTATATAAATAATTATAAATATCACTTTGTGGTACAATCTTTGACATTGTTGTATCAGCAGATGGTATTCCTATCTGATTCCTTATAGAATCTACTATTGCTTTTTCATTATCATTTAACACTCTATCAGGATGTAGTAATTCAGCAAATTCATCAGTGGAATATCCATTTTCGTTAATAATATTTTTAATGCTATCAGAGGTATTTAAATCAACATTGCTTGTAGTTTTACCAAGCTTTTTCTCAATCTTCTCAACAACATTATCAATTGTACCTTGTATCTTAGTAGTAAACTTATCCAACATAGATGATATACCATCTATAATCTTACTTACACCTTTTTTAGCTCCACCTAGCATCTTACTAATAAAAGGACTATCAAGGAGATTATCAATGGAATTAGGTAAGTTCTTTAACCATGAGATCATATGGGTACAAGCGCCTTTTATTTTCTCAATAATAGCTTTTGGGTTATCTATTTTAGATAATATCTTAGCTATAGCCTTAGCGTCATCACCTGCATTAAATATCTTTTTAAGTATTCCTTTTATTCCTTGTCCAATAGCTGGAATAAAAGCTATACATGATAAAGCAACATTCAGAAAATCGTTTTGCAATAAGTACAATCCAGCATTGATTAGATCACATACATCACCACAAAATGGTACCCATCCAACTATATCAAGGACTGTATGTGTCCACTCCATAGCAGTATCTAAAACACTACTGTTCTCTTCTTTTTCCTTTTCTTCTGCCCTTCTTATAGCTTCCTCATTACGATTATAGATCTCAAGATATTTAGCATCTATCTGCTCTAGAGTTAATGCTCCCTTATCTTTATAAACCATAAGTGTAGCTAATAGTTGTGGGTAATACTTAGGATTTATCCCTCTGCTGCTTGGGTCGGTTGCCATCCATCCTAGTACCATTGCATGACCAGCTTCTTTATAAGATGGTATATTACTAATTGCACACCTGTACTTATCTTCTGGATCAGAAAAAGTCTTTAATGTACTCATCCATGGCTCATAATCTAGTATAGCTATATCATTAGGTAATTCTTTTATAGCTTCTTGATGTTTTATTGCTAAATCTTTCATATTTTCATAAACAGGAGCAAAAAACTCACCTATCTTTTTAATATGAGACCAGATGTTATTCCATATATTAGAAAATACTGATTCAAAATCATTAGTTTTATCCACTGTGGTATATTTTGCAGCATATTTATTAATAAGTGGGTCATTGGCTACTATATTAAAATCAGTGTCAATAAGTATATTCTTATAAAAGGGTAACCCAGCTCTGTAAGCAATACCTGTACAAGGTTTTATATCAATAAAACTATCAGCTGTTTTTAGAGCATTTCTTGGATCATCTAATACAAAAAAATCAATAGTTGCCTGTCCTATCTTACGGAAAAAGTCAAGTAAATGTTTTATACTTGAACTAAAATCAAAACCATTAAAAGGATTGTTACCTTTAGGAGAATTAGAATTCTCATTGCTACTTATAGAAGAATTAATAGTAAGATTGTCTAAACCAACTAACTTACTAATACTATCTTCAGCTTGACTATATGCTTGTCCTGATGAGTTTATAAAATCTCCTAACCTGAAGATTTCATCTTCAAGTTTATTAATTTCATTGTATAAATTTCTCAGAGTACTATCTATACTATTTCTAGATTTAATATCCCAGTCCAATGAATTACGTATAGAATTAAAATTGTCTTTTACAGTGTCAACATTAGATGCAATACTTTTTACTCTACTTTCGTTTCGACTTAATTCTTGGTAGTGTATTGTTAATTCAGATATAATCTCACCTCCATATTATCATAATGTCTTATAGAATTCTAGTTATAATAAGTCAACAAGATGAAGTACCGAAAAAATGATTACTACTTGAAATAAGACTAAATAGCAATCAAATGTTATAAAATGGTAAAAAAGTATATCAATTTATAATATTTGATATATTCGTATGTTTTAATGTTAATACTATAAAAAATATTTTTCAACAAATCCTGACGAACGACACGTTTAATGGGATGAAATGCATATAAAATCAAAATATAACAAAACAAGATGCTGAAATCAGATAAAATTTGTGCATAATTACAACGCGATAATGTTTGAATCAATAAGAAAGAAAAGTGTAAAATGAACCATATTACACTCACCACATATCCGTTTAGTCCTCTAATAAATAAATCAACACCAAACTTACATAGTTGAGTATATCTAAATGATTATGGTATAATCTATCTAAATAGTGGAAGTGTTAGTACTGGAGATGGGGCTAATATGAATATTAATTATAGAATTACTGGTAACAATGATAGTTGATTATTTGGTAATTCAGAAGAGTAAAAGTTAATAAAATTAGACTATGTAAATATTACGTTGTAAAGGAGCTGGCTATGAGCCAGCTCCTTTATTAGAAAAACTTAAAGGTGAAATATTAATCATTATATTTTCTTGAAAATATCCTTATCTTTTTTATACATTCCTTCTAAAAAATCTGTATACGAATTTGTAATCTTATATATTCCTTCTTCAGCTTTACTTTCTGAATAAAAGTATATAGGTGGATTTTCTCCTTCATCTAGTCTGAAAAAACAGAACATACAGCCTTGACTCATCCAAAAAACAAAATCGTTGGAACTAAGTTTTTCTTTAGCATCGTTTTCTTCTAACAACTCATTTGCCCATTCATTTAATTCTAATAATTCATCCATAAAGCAAGAGTGTCCTCGTAAAAAGGTATGGTTAGTTCCTCTTCCCATTAGATTTAAAAATTCTATATATGCTTCTGGCAATTTTTTATCTACCAAGGCTTTATTTATCAAATCCAAATCTTCTTTTTTACAAGGATTCATAGGTATTTCATCGGTTGTGAGTACTTTTCTAAATTCATTTAAGTATTTCATTTATATCCTCCTTTATTTTATTACTTCAACGCGAACAACTTCAATATTAGGAAATTCTTTCTGAAATTGATCAACTATATCGGTACAATTATCACAAAATGGTCTTTCAGAAATAATCTCTATTTTACCTTTAATATTAGGGGTGTTCTTATATGTTTCTTTTAAATGTTCTATAATTTTTTGCTCGGTATGATTAGTATATTCTGGTATAGGACCTTTATAATGGTAATTATCAGGTTGAGGTGGTTTGAAATTTCCTTTATTTATGTAATTATTATCAGTGAATGTACCACTAATGCTTTCTAAATTAATTTCATTATCTCCAATCCAACCTTTTCCTGTAGCTACATTTCTTTTCTTTCCAGCATGATATTTTGTTCTTAAGTCATTAATTACATCTACATCTTTTTCTGTTGCAGTTCTAAAAGTTTTTTTTACTTGTTTTCCTAATTTTTTTTCAATCCAATTAACCATATCTTGTATTTTAGTAGTAAATTTATCCAACATAGATGATATACCATCAATAATCTTACTTACACCTTTTTTAGCTCCACCTAGCATCTTACTAATAAAAGGACTATCAAGGAGATTATCAATGGAATTAGGCAAGTTCTTTAACCATGAAATTATATGGGTGCAAGCGCCTTTTATTTTCTCAATAATAGCTTTTGGGTTATCTATTTTAGATAATATTTTAGCTATAGCCTTAGCGTCATCACCTGCGCTAAATATCTTTTTAAGTATTCCTTTTATTCCTTGTCCAATAGCTGGTATAAAAGCTATACATGATAGAGCAACATTCACAAAATCATTCTGTAATAAGTATAATCCAGCATTAATTAGATCACATACATCACCACAAAATGGTACCCATCCAACTATATCAAGGACTGAATGTGTCCACTCCATAGCAGTATCTAAAACACTACTGTTCTCTTCTTTTTCCTTTTCTTCTGCCCTTTTTATAGCTTCCTCATTATGATTATAGATTTCAAGATATTTAGCATCTATCTGCTCTAGAGTTAATGCTCCCTTATCTTTATAAACCATAAGTGTAGCTAATAGTTGTGGGTAATACTTAGGATTTATCCCTCTGCTGCTTGGGTCGGTTGCCATCCATCCTAGTACCATTGCATGACCAGCTTCTTTATAAGATGGTATATTACTAATTGCACACCTGTACTTATCTTCTGGATCAGAAAAAGTCTTTAATGTACTCATCCATGGCTCATAATCTAGTATAGCTATATCATTAGGTAATTCTTTCATAGCTTCTTGGTGTTTTATTGATAAATCTTTCATATTTTCATAAACAGGAGCAAAAAACTCACCTATCTTTTTAATATGAGACCAGATGTTATTCCATATATTAGAAAATACTGATTCAAAATCTGTTTTATCAACTGCTGTATATTTTCCTTCATATTTATTAATAAGAGGGCTATTGCCTGCTATATTAAAATCAGTGTCAATAAGTATATTTTTATAAGAGGGTAACCCAGCTCTGTAAGCAATACCTGTACAAGGCTTCATATCAATAAAACTATCAGCTGCTTTTAGAGCATTTCTTGGGTCATCTAATACAAAAAAATCAATAGTTGCTTGTCCTATCCTACTGAAAAAGTCAAGTAAATGTTTTATACTTGAACTGAAATCAAAACCCTTAAAAGGATAGTTACCTGTAGGAGAATTAGAATTCTCATTGCTACTTATAGAAGAATTTATAGTAAGATTGTCTAAACCAACTAACTTACTAATACTATCTTCAGCTTGACTATATGCTTGTCCTGATGAATTTATAAAATCTCCTAACCTGAAGATTTCATCCTCAAGTTTACTCAATTCATGATATAGATTCCTCATAGTACTATCTATACTATTACGTGATTTAATATCCCAGTCCAACGAATTATGTATAGAATTAAAATGGTCTTTTACATTGTCAACATTAGATGCAATACTTTTTACTCTACTTTCATTTCGACTTAATTCTTGGTAGTGTATTGTTAATTCAGATATAATCTCACCTCCATATTATCATAATGTTTTATAAAATTCTAGTTATAATAAGTCAACAAGATGAAGTACCGAAAAAATGATTACTACTTGAGATAAGACTAAATAGCAATCAAATGTTATAAAATGGTAAAAAAGTATATCAATTTATAATATTTGATATATTCGTATGTTTTAATGTTAATACTATAAAAAATATTTTTCAACAATTCCTGACGAACGACACGTTTTATGGGATAAAATGCATATGAAATCAAAATATAACAAAATAAGATGCGAAAACCAGACTAAACTTGTGCATAATTACAACATAATAATATTGAAATCAACAAGAAAGAAAAGTGTAATATGGTTCATTTTA
>NZ_BTPT01000070.1:0-23563 GCF_054408565.1 Vallitalea sediminicola | reverse complement strand
TAAGTTAGCTCCATATTTTTTTATTCTTGATATATAAATGGTGGTGGAGAATAGTAATCATCATCAAGATAAGGTTTTTTATCTGCATTATCGTTAAGGATTGGTTTATCTTCGGGGGCAATAAACTCTGCATCTTCATTTCCATGTGAATCTATATCCATATAATCTGTAGGTAACTTGATTTCTGGTTTTTTAACATGAGGTCCATGAACGTTGCAGTATTCTCCAATACGGTTGTACATTAATTCATATTTCCTATCTTGTATCCGTGGAGGATTCTTCGGGTCCCAATTGGAAGGAACAAGAGGTTCTGGTCTTGTAATGAATACTTTTGAATATTTAGTACTCCTTGGACAGTATTTATTAGCGAGAAGTCCAGAAGCAGAACAAATAGTTTGTTTCACATGAACGTCACAAGTTTCAGTTGGAACGGTACCTTTTTCAAAGTACTCAGTTATTATTGTTGAACCACGAGGATCTTTATTACATAGTCCTAACTTGGCCAATTTACCAGATTCTGTGCATATTTTAGCAGTTACAATATTATCAGGTTTGTAGAATTCTTTTCTAGGTAGCCCTTTATGAACCTCCTCCATAATCTTCCTCCAGAGTATCTTGTGATAGCTTCTGTTATAGACTTGTTCTTTGGGTGTGTCATATCCTTGCCATATGCTTGCAACATAATAAGGAGTATATCCTGTAAAAACAAGATCTTTTTTCTCAGAAGAAGTTCCAGTCTTACCAGCAATCGGCATACTTACGCTATTGAATTTTACAATAGTTCCTGTACCTTTTTTTACTACATCTGTCATGGCATCAGTCAATAAAAAGGCTGTAGTTTCTTTCATTACCCTAACAGGCTTGGGTTGATCATTATTAAGAATTATATTATTGTCATGGTCTAGTACTTTTGTATAGAAGATAGGTTTAACATATTCACCGTTATTGGCTATTGAACCATATGCTGTAGTTAGTTCTAATAAGCTGACACCTTTAGTAACGCCTCCCAGTGCCAAAGAATAATTCTTATCAGAGTATATCTTGCCATTTATTGTTTCCTTTTCTACTAATGAGGTAAATCCTAGATTTAATAGATAATTAAAACTTGTATCTATTCCTATATCCATCAATGTTTTTACTGCATGAATGTTGATAGAGTATGTTATGCTATCTCTGACAGTTGATAATCCTTTGTAATTATATTTGTATTCATTTCCATCATACCAATTGTGTACTTCCCATGGCTTAGAATTTTTTGAAACAGAGTATGAGAAAGGGACATCATCCAGTACAGTTGCTAATGTATATTTCCCGGTATCAACCGCAGGGAGGTATGCAGCTAATATTTTAAATGTTGAACCAGGATGACGATAGGTCTGGGTAGCTCTATTTAATAATTGGTTACCGACTTTTTCACCACGACCGCCTGCTATAGCTTTTACATGTCCAGTGTGATAATCAAGTATCACCATTGCTGTTTGTGGTTGTGGTACTAGTATACTTGATTCAGATATCACTTCATCTCCATCTGAAATCCATGATGTTTTTAATTCTTCCACATATGCTTTTGCTTCTTGATCTGTCCTGAATTCTTTTTCTTTATAGAAGTGTTTAGTGCCAGTATCTTTTTTATTAACCGAGAGACTATACATTATCTTAACAGAGTAATCTTCTTTTTTAGGAGGATAGTTGGATTCATCAAGGAATTCTTTATCCACTATATTTTGCATATTAATATCTTGAGTTATATATACATTAAGACCACCTGAGTATATAAGGTCATATGCTTGTTTTTCTGTATAACCTCTCTTAACTACTAAGTCATCTTTCACACGTAGAATAACTTCATCTACAAAATAAGAATAATTTGAATTGCTATTATTACTTTTATTATTGAATTCTATTTTAGAGTATACATCTTCGTCTTTAGCCTGTTGATATTCTTGATTAGTAATTGTACCTTGTTCAAGCATTTTTTTTAAAACTATAAGTTGACGTGCCTGATTATTTTCAGGATTAGAAATAGGGTCATATCTAGTAGGGTACTTAGTTATACTTGCCATGACAGCAGATTCTGATAATGTAAGGTCTGCTACATCTTTGTTAAAATATCTATTAGAAGCTGCTTGAACTCCATTAGTGCCACGTCCAAGAGCAACCGTGTTCAAATAACTTTCTAAGATGATATCTTTATCAACTCTTTTTTCAAGTTCAATAGCAAGATATTGCTCTTGAATTTTTCTTTCAAATGTCTGTGTAGCCGATAGAACATTATTTTTGATGACTTGCTGAGTTATTGTACTAGCGCCTTCTCCCGTTAAATCTTTCGATTTTATATTATTTATTATAGCTCTTAATATTCCTTTCAAATCAATACCTTGATGTTCGTAGAAACGTTCGTCTTCAATTGCAATGAAAGCATCTTGAAGATGTTTGGGAATTTGGTCTATAGATGCATATATCCTGTTTGCATCAGTTCCATGAAGTGTAGTGATTTCATTTCCACGTTGATCATAGATAAAAGTTTTATATCTTTTTGGCATAATATCTTTATCATAATCTATTTTTGGTGCAGCATCAATAATTGCTTTAGTCATTCCTAATCCGCCTATTATAATGAGTCCCAAGGTAATTAGAAGTGTAAATACAATTATTCGCACGAATGATGTACTGATGGATTTTTTTACTTTGTTTGATTTTGATTCTAGTTCTTTTTCCCGTTTGCTTTTTGAATGATTGCCATAATTCATATAATAGCTCCTTATAATGCATTGACTGTTTCCGAGAATTATTCTTATAATAAAAGGATGTCTTTTTTTGAAGTCTATTATTCACAATTTAGGGGGAAATTTACAGATTTTTTATGTAGTGGGTAATAAAAAGAGAAACCCCTATTAGGAGGTTTCTCTTTTTGAAATTATGGATTTGTATTTGTACCTGGGGTGTTGTTGGTATTTGGTTCTTTCTTGTGATCATTAGGTACAAATGGTGTAAATAAATCAGGGTTAACATTATTATTATCGTTATTATTACCATTATTGTTGCCGTTAGGGTTAATATAATCTGTTGGTAAATTGATTTCTGGTACGTCTGGTATGTCTGGTACTTCTGGTTCTGGACCATGAATATTACAATATTCACCAATCATAGAAGGTGGAAGTTCATATTGATGGTCTTGAATTGTCGGTGGTCTTCTTGGATCCCATTCTTCTGGTACGAATGGAACAAGTCGTTGAATAAATATTTTTTCTTCTTTGCTTGATTCCGGACAGAATTCTGTTGCGAATAATCCAGAATCTTTACATATTGTCGCTTTTATATGAACATCACATGGTTCGGTCGGTTCCGTTCCTTTAGCAAAATATTCAGTTCTCACAGTAGAACCTCTTGGATCCTTATCACATAATCCAGGAACAGCTAATTTACCTGATTCTGTACATATCTTTTTAGCTACAATACCTGAAGGTTTATCAAATTCTTTTCTAGGAAGTCCTTCATGTACTTTCTGCATTATTTCTTTCCATATTTTTTTGTGATAATTTAAATATCGTTGCTCTTTTTGAATATCATAGCCTTTCCAAACAACAGCTGTATAATATGGAGTGAATCCAGCAAATACTAAGTCTTTGTCACCTGTAGATGTACCTGTTTTACCTGCAATTGGCATACCGGAAAACCAAACTTTTTTACCAGTACCATTATTTACTACATCTACCATAGCATCTGTTAACAAGTATGCAGTAGTTTCTTTCATTACAGTCCTTGTTACTGGTTCTTTTTGCATAAGTAGTTTACCATCATGGTCAAGTACTCTTGAATAGAATGTAGGTTCTATATATACACCATTATTGGCAATTGCGGCATATCCACCAGTAAGTTCTAATACAGTAACACCATTTGTTAAACCACCAAGTGTAAGGGATAGACCTTTATCAGTAAAAGGTTTACCATTGACCATTTTCTTTTCAACCAATGTTGTAAAGCCTAAATTCAGTAAGTAGTCAAATCCTGTTTGAACACCTATATCATTCAAGGTTTTTACAGCTAATATATTCATTGAATATCTAATACCTTCTCTAACAGTTGTAAGACCTCTAAACTTATAGTCATAGTTCTTAGGCCAACCCTTAGGTTCATTTGGAAATTGAGTAGGGACATCATCAATGACTGTAGCTAATGTATAACCAGCTGTATCAATAGCAGGTAAATAAGCTGCAAGTATTTTAAATGTTGAACCTGGGGAACGAGTGGAAGTAGTAGCACGGTTAAATGTTAGGTTTCCTACTTTTTCACCTCTACCACCTGAAAGAGCTTTAACATAACCTGTGTGTTGATCAATGATTACCATTGCTGATTGAGGTTGTGGTATATATGTAGGTCTTTCAGCAACTATTTCATAGCCTTCACCAGTTAATTCTTTCTTTAATTGTTCAATATAATCATTAGCTTCTTGGTCTGTTTCAAAGGGTTTGTTCTTATTAATCTCTTTTTTGTTACCATCTTTATCTTTTACGGTTACTGAATATTCTAGAATAACACTGTAATCAACATTTTTTTTAGGGAAAAAGTCTTCATTAGTGTAAGTGGCATCTACAATTTTCTGTATGTCAGTGTCTTGATTAATATAAATGCTTAGGCCACCACGATAGATTAAGTTAAATGCCTGAGTTTCAGTATATCCTTTTTTAATCATAAGGTCATTTTTTACTCTTGAAATAACTTCATCAACGTAATAAGAATAACTTGAATTGCCTGCATAAGTTTTATTTACTATTTGAATATTGTTATAAACATCTTCTTTTAGTGCTTCATCATATTGAGCTTGAGTTATTTTTTCCTGCTCTATAAGTTTTTTAAGAATTCTTGTTTGTCTTCTTTTATTATTCTCAGGATAAGTAACAGGGTCATAAAAACTAGGGTTCTTAGTTATTGAAGCAATGACTGCTGATTCTGCAATAGTTAATTCACTTACACCCTTATTAAAATATTTATTAGCAGCAGCTTGTACACCATTAGTTCCTCTTCCAAGAGCTACTGTGTTTAGATAATTTTCTAATATTGTTTTTTTATCTGATTTCTTTTCTAGCTCTACTGCCAAATATTGTTCTTGTATTTTTCTTTGAAGTGTTGTTTCTGTTGATAATATATTATTTTTAATAAGCTGTTGAGTGATAGTGCTGGCACCTTCACTGAAACTTTTTTCTTTTAAATTAGTAAAAATAGCTCTAAAAATACCTTTTACATCAATTCCATTATGTTCCCAAAAACGTTCATCTTCTATAGCGATAAATGAGTCTTGAAGATAAGTAGGTATTTCATCAAGCTCTACAAATATTCTATTAGCATTAGATCCATGCAATTGAACAATTTCATTACCATCTTGATCATATATAAATGAAGTGTATCCTTTTGGAACAATGTCTTCTACATTAATATCAGGAGCAGAGTCTATGATGGACTTAATAAACCCTAAACCAGCACAAACACCTACAATGATTAGTAACAAAAATGCAAATACAATAATCTTAATAAAAGATGTGCTTACACTTTTGGTTGCTTTACTTGACTTAGAATCAAGCTCTTTTTTCTTTTTTTTGTTGGAATCCTTACTAAAATTCATAATTTTCCTCCTTCATACAGATGATATTATATCAAATATATATAGATATAGAAAGCAAAATATATATTTTGGCATAAATTTAATAATTATTAACAGATTATTCATAAATTGTATTGTGTTTGTAATTATTCTGCAAAGGCTTTATTAAATCATATATCTATTGTAGACATACACAAAATTTTATTACATATCATATACTTTATATAAGGATTAAGAAATGCTATTAGAAACAATAGACATAGGAGGAGATATGAGAAGGAATATAAAAGGTAGAAAACCGAGAAAGAGTAGAAGTAAGAAAAAGAGATTTGGTGCATATGTATTTATTCTTATAGCAGTGTTAAGTCTTAGTTTTATATTTGTATATACATATTTAGATAAGCAGATCTTACCTATAGTAGTAGCTATGTCACAGTTGAAGATCAAAACAATAGCTACACAGTCCATAAATGATGCAGTTAGAAAAACTTTGGCAGAAAAACAAATAAATACTGATGAATTAGTTACATATTTCTATAATGAAGAAGGGGAGATTGTCTCATGCAGTGTTGATACTATAACTATAAATGAAATATGTGCTGATGTTATCAATAAGATAGCTGAAGAAGTTGATAGATATTCAGATGAAACAATACCTATACCATCGGGTAATCTGATTGGTTCTAATATATTTGCTAATACAGGTCCTAATATAGAGGTGGAAATACTTCCTTTTGGTACAGCCACTATTAATTATGATAGAGAATTTCGATCTACAGGAATCAATCAAATAAATCATAGAGTATGGTTGAACATAGAAACCACTATGCAAGTTGTTGTTCCTCTTGCATCTGAAAAAGTAACGGTATGTCAGCAGGTAACTCTAGTGGATAGAATCTTAAGCGGAACAGTACCTCCTAATTATGTAAATGTACCTGATAATAATATTTTGGATGTAGCTCCTGGAGAATTCAATAAGAATTAAACAATAATATAAGCTGTAATAATACTTGAGTTAAATTAATTCAATGGATTATTTACAGCTTATTAATATATTAATATTATGTCTTATAGCATATCTTCTCCAGGAGCCCAATCTATGGGACATAAGCCACCGGCTTGTAATGCTTGCAAGACTCGTAGTGTTTCATCTACAGAACGTCCCACATTCAGGTCATGTATAACACTGTATTTTACGACACCTTCTGGATCAATAATAAATAGACCTCTCAAGGCTATGCCTTCATCTTCAAGTAATACACCATAATCTTTTGAAACTGATTTCGTCATATCAGAAGCTATAGGAAAATTTATTTTACCAAGATTACCCTTAATCCAAGCTTGATGAGAATGTTGACTATCTACACTTACACCTAAAATTTCTGTGCCAAATTTTCGGAATTCATCAATTTTCTTACTATAACCTGTAATCTCTGTGGGGCAAACAAAAGTAAAATCTAAAGGATAAAAAAATAGCACTAACCATTTACCCTTGAAATCTTCTAATTTCATTTTACCAAAATCACTTCCATCACCTAAAGCTGTTGCCATTTCAAAACATGGAGCTTTTTTACCAACTATTCTATCCATAAAATTCCTCCTAAAATAATATAATTTAATTCTTTTATAAAAGTATTAGATTTTTAGCCTATTATTATTCTAAATATATATTGATTAGATAGCTAACAATAAGATTAAGCTATTTAACCTTGATTTTCTAGATTTAATTAGGTATAATAAAATAGTATTTGCAATTAGAACCACTATCTTAAGAGGGTAATATTTTAGCGAAAAGAGTAGCATATTAAATGATATAAAATAAAATATAGCGAGGTGTTATTATGAAATTTACTAAAATGCATGGGTGCGGAAACGACTATATTTATATTAATGGTTTTGAAGTAGAAGTAAGTGATCCTGCTGATTTATCAATAAAAATGAGTAATAGAAATTTTGGTGTAGGTTCTGATGGAATAGTACTTATATTGCCTTCAGAAAAGGCTGATTTTAGGATGAGAATGTTTAATGCAGATGGTTCAGAAGCTGAGATGTGTGGAAATGCTATTAGATGTGTAGGCAAATATGTTTATGATAATAAGATGACTAAAAAAACTGATATTACTATAGAAACACTAGCGGGTATTAAGATACTTGATATGACAGTAGTAGATGGAAGAGTTACATACGCAAAAGTTGATATGGGAGAACCGATATTAAAGTCTGAAGATATTCCAGTAATTAGTGATAAATATCCTGTAATAGGAGAAAAAATAGATGTTTTAGGTAAAACATATGAATTTACTTGTGTGTCTATGGGAAATCCTCATGCTATAACTTATGTAAATGATATAGATGGATTTGAAGTAGAGAAAATAGGTAAGTTGGTAGAAATAGATAACAAATTCCCTAAAAAAGTAAATGTGGAATTTGCTGAAATAATAGATGATAGTACTATAAAGATGCGTGTTTGGGAAAGAGGTTCTGGAGAAACTTTAGCTTGTGGAACTGGAGCTTGTGCTACTCTAGTAGCATCAGTGCTTAACAATTTAATTAGCAGAAAAGCTGTTGTTAAATTAATAGGTGGAGATTTGTTGATAGAATGGAACAAAGAGAGTAATCATATCTTTATGTCAGGTGAAGCAGTAACTGCATTTGAAGGAGAATGGTTGCTATAGTAATAATAAATAAACGGGAGGTAACTTATATGGAGACTTATATTCAAGAATTAATAGCAGATAGAATTGGTGGAAATCAATTTGGTAAAAGTACAGTAATCTACAAATTTGAAAAAATAAAAAGGGCTAAAGCGGTAGCAATCAGCGAACATCCAGATATGGAAATTATTGATATGGGTGTTGGCGAACCGGATTCAATGGCAGATAAAGGTGTTGTTAAGGTCTTATCAGAAGAAGCTATCAAGTGGGAAAATAGGAATTATGCTGATAATGGTGTTCCAGAATTTAAATCATCTGCTGCAAAGTATTTAGAAGATGTTTATAAAGTAAAAGATATTAACAGTGAGACAGAGGTTAATCATGCTATAGGATCAAAACCAGCACTTGCTATGATGGCGCAAGCATTTATAAATCCAGGAGATGTCACATTGATGACTGTACCAGGATATCCCATAATGGGAACTATGACAAAATGGCTTGGTGGGGAAGTGTTTAATCTTAGTCTGCTTCAAGAGAATGACTTTTTACCTGATTTAAGTTCCATACCTGAGAACGTTTTGAAAAGAGCTAAGTTACTATATCTTAATTACCCTAATAATCCAACAGGAGCAGTTGCAACTGAGGAATTTTTTAATAAAGTTATTAAGTTTGCAAAGGAAAATAATTTAATTGTAGTACATGATGCGGCATATGCGGCTTTGACTTTTGATGGAAATAAACCATTTAGCTTCTTAAGTGTTGAGGGAGCCAAAGAGGTAGGAGTAGAAATTCACTCATTATCTAAAGCATATAATATGACTGGATGGAGAATTGCTTTTGTAGTTGGGAATGAAAAGGTAGTAAGCGCTTTTGCAGCAGTAAAGGATAATAATGATTCAGGGCAGTTCAAAGCTATTCAAAAAGCGGGAATCTATGCGCTAGAACATCCAGAGATTACAGAAAAGACAGCAGCAAAATATTCCAGAAGGCATGATATGCTTGTAGAAATTCTTAATAAGATAGGTTTCAATGCAAAAAAACCAAGAGGTTCTTTCTATCTATATGTGAAAGTTCCTAAAGGTGTTAAAGGTGGAATTATTTTTAACTCAGCAGAAGATTTCTCACAATTTTTAATAAGAGAAAAGTTAATTTCTACAGTACCTTGGGATGATGCAGGTGCATTTGTAAGATTTTCAGTTACTTTTTTAGCAGATACAGAAGAAAAAGAGAAGAAAGTAATTGATGAAATATACAATCGTTTATCTGATGTGAAATTTGTTTTTTAATTTGAATTGGATATAATTAAATAATTAATTATAATAATAGGGGCATTTCTCTTGAAGAATGCCCCTGTTTTAATTACATATATTTAATAAATTACAATATTAATTATTAAATGTTGACTCACAAATACAATATTGAATAAAATAATAATTGAAAAATTTCAAAATAGTGATATAATATTATTTATAGCAAAAATAATATAAAATATAAAACAAAAGAGGTGAATATATTATTTAAAACACTATAAGATACTAATTATGCTCTTAATAATTAGTTAAAACATATCAAAAGCATAATATAGAAATGGTGATTTATACTATTTATAATATCTTATATGATCTTACATATTATAAAAATGCTATTGAACAGATGTGAGACATAACACATAGCTTAAAAGAATAATAAAATAAATAATAGGAGATGTAATTATGAAAAAAGCAGTTAAATTATTAATGAGCATATGTTTAAGTTTAGCAATGATGATGAGTTTTTTTAGTTTTAACATTCAAGCAGCAGACGATGATAATGTAGATTTATATTTTGCAAAAGTTAATAGTGTTTATGACCATGGGGTATTACAGGGATGGAATATTAAAGGAAAAATTGCTGTTAAGAATTTAGCATATCAGAAAAATGTAGTTGTACATTATACTTATGATGATAATACATGGAAAGATGTCTCGGCTAGTTATCTAAAGACTTCTGCAGATGGTTATGAAATCTGGACTTTTGAGACACCTATGCAATCATCTAGTAGGTATTATTATAAATATAATTGTAAATTCGCAATTAAATATGAAGTGAATGGACAAACATATTGGGATAATAATAATTCAGAAAATTATTCTTATAAAGGTCTTAACTTAACAAATAAGCAAGACTATAGATTAAATAAGTGTCAACTATTGGTTGATAGATGCTATTATAGATGTGGATTAAATGGAACAATAGTAATGCAAGATTTTAATCCTGATAAAAAGATAACAGTAAGATATACAACTGATAATTGGAAAACATATAAAGATATCAAAGCTTACAAACATCCATTGTATAAACCATATAAAAATTTGGAGACATGGATATTCAGAATTCCTGAAAGAGCTAATAAATATGAATATGCTATTAAGTGTGAAGTTGATGGACATACTTTCTGGGATAATAACTTTGATAATAATTATGTTTATACTAGATAATTATCTTATAATAATTAGAAATAAAGTTTACTATGAGGAGCGTTCCTAAAAGGGACGCTCTATTATATTGATTATTTTTGAGCTTTTTATAAATGCATATAAATATTAATATAGAATTAAAATTAATCTTAGTTATAAAATATTAAGATAATGAAGTAATGTTTTTTTGATGATTTTACAACATAAAACTTAGATTTAATAATAATATAATATATTATTTACTAAAATTATTCTCCAATACATAGAAAATTATGTTATCATAACAATTGTAAATATTCTAAAGAATGGTATAATAACAACGGTAACAATAATATAAAATAGAAAGGGAGTTAAAGTTATGAAAAAAACAGTTAAATTATTAATGAGTATTAGTTTATGCATGTGTATGATAATGACTCTATTTAGTTTTAACATTCAAGCAGCTGACAATGATAATGTACAATTATATTATGCAAATGTAGAAGGATATTATGGCAATGGAGGATATTGGGCTGCAGGAAAAATTGCAGTGAAAGATTTAGGAGAAAATAAAAATGTAGTAGTACATTATACTACAGATGGGGATACATGGAATGATGTATCAGCAACATATCTAAAAAAAGCTAATGATGGTTATGATATCTATACTTTTGAAACTCCTATGATGAAATGGAATGGATTTCACTATTACAAATATAATTGGTCTTTTGCAATTAAATATGAAGTAAATGGAAATACATATTGGGATAACAATAATGGACAAAATTACTCAATAAATACATCTAATTTTGAGCATTGTCAAGGTATTGTATTAGGTAAATGCAAGTTATTAGCTGGATCAAGTTATAAAGATGTCAATAACATATTTCATGGAGATGTGATGATTAAGGATTATGATCCTAACAAAATTGTAACAGTAAGATATACAACAGATAGTTGGGAAACATATAAAGAGGTTAGAGCATATAAGAGTTCTTATCAACGATATAATGATATGGAGTCATGGACATTTGACATTAATGAAGATGCTGAGGTCTATGAATATGTACTCAAATGTGAAATTAATGGACAAACATATTGGGATAATAATTTTGGAGATAATTATATCTATACTAATCCATTCTAAGACGTTCCTTAACCTATTTCCACTTAGGTTTTAGGCGTTCCATTATGGAACGCCTATTATTCTTAAGAAACAATCTCAATCTTATCTTTTAGAGTTTCTTTAGTAGATGCCAGTATCTTAGAAATAATACCAACACCAATTTTTGATATGAAAACTAATGTCTGGTCATTTAACCCCTTTGATTCATATTGAATAACATCTAATTTTTCATTTACCGTATCAATCTTATAAGTAATATCTTTAACAGTTACAAATCCTTTAATACGGTAACAGAATTCTTTTAAAGTATTAAGAGCAGTGATGATATCTTCTAGTTCCACATTGGTATCTGTCAATTTTATGATTATTGTCTTAGGTCTGTTCTCAGTTGTATTGGAAGTTTCGCCTATTCGAGTATTGATTACATTAGAAAACTTAAGTAATTCAAAATCAATTTTACCATGAGTAATTTCATAGATTAAAGCTTTATCATTAATTGAACGTATCTTATCTTTAATTTCTTTTGCTGTCTTAGAACTTATCAAATCCATTTTGTTAATCAATATGATTTTACTATGTCTGATTTGATTTTCAACGCTAACCATCATATCAATTTCTTTCATGAAATGTAATCCATCAACAATGCAAATAGAGCCTTCATAATTAAAATCAATTTTACATTGCTTTTTTAATAGATCGATGATAGCTAACATATTGGCTGGATCAGCTAATCCAGAGCTCTCAATATAAATACTGTCTAGATTTTTTAACAATAGAATTCTAAGACTTTCAATGAAATTATCTTTTAGACAACTACAAAATATTGAGCCGTTAGTAAGCTCTATCATATCCATAGCTTGTCTGCCTATTACAGAACTATCTATGCTGATAGAACCAAATTCATTCATTAATACACCTGATTTAGTTTTTTCACTATCTAAAATATTTTGAAGGAAACTTGTTTTGCCTGAACCTAAAAAACCTGTTATTAGATAAATTCTTGTCATTAATATCATTCCTTTATAAGTGGAAGTTATTATTATATCAGAAATACATGCTCATAATATATTCTTCATTAAATTTCATACTAGTTGACAACTCTATATATTTACATTTTGATTTTATTTCATCAAAATTATTAGAACTATTATCATCTAGGAGATACTTAACGCAACCACCTAATGAACTATTTCCTAGAATTTCAACTTTATCTTTTAGTTCTTTCTGAATTAGACCTATAGTTATAGCGTTAGTTATATTGAGATTGCTACCAAAACCTCCAGCTAGATAGACTTTATCAACATCATTAAAAGATATATCAGCCTCATCTATCAATACACTAATTCCAGCTGAAATGGCAGATTTGGCAAGTTGCAACTGTCTGATATCTTCTTGATATAATCCTATTTCCGATTGGTCATCTTGGTACAATATAACTTTATCAACATTTAATTTACCAGTATTATCTATTACTGCGGTATTAAGCAATTCAGCTGTTATATCTACAAGAGCAGAACCACAGATACCTTTTGGAGTACTATTGCCAATAACATCATATTTGAATTTATCATCAACCATGCTTATGTTACATATAGCTCCATCAATACTTCCCATTCCACACTTGATATTAGCACCTTCAAAAGCAGGTCCTGCTGCAGTTGCAGCACAGATAATAGTATCATCCTTGGTTTTTAGAGCTATCTCACCATTGGTACCTATATCAATAAAAAGAATATTACCTTCTTGGTTAAGAAGATCACTATAATAAAAACCTGCTGTTATATCTGAACCAATGTAAGCTGAAACTCCAGGTAATAGAGTAACATTACAATCAAGTAGATTATCATCGAATATTTGGCTATACAAGTATTCATTTAGAGATAAATCAATTGTTGTAAAAGGGCTAATGGATAATTTATAAGGGTTAATACCTGCTAATAGATATTGCATTGTTGTATTTCCGCTTATAGTTATTTCTACGATGTTTTTTGGATTCAAGTCATATTTATCAAGAATAGTTCTTATTCCTAAACTGATTTCATCACATATTAATTTTGTTTGAACATTTTTTTTATCCTTTATAGCATAGTTAATTCTACTAATTACGTCTGCTCCATATGATTTTTGAGGATTAACATTTTTATATATACCCACTTCTTTACTATTCAATAAATCAATAAGAGTTATTACGACAGTAGTCGTACCAATATCAATTCCCACACCAAATGCGGTTATTTCATTAGAATCAGCTCTAAGGATTTCTTTAGTATTCTTAGATAATAGGTAAATATCTTTTTTGAAATTATCAAGATTAGAGAGCTCTTTTACTGCTTTTAGAGAATATATATAATCTGATCCTGATTTCTCATTAATTAATTCTACAGCACTTTTATTATCATCTGGGCTTTCAATTATACCGTTAATCTTAAGCAATTTATATTTTGGATTGTTACTATTATCTATTTTATAGTCAGTTTGAATCTTAGAAGTAGACGCTTCTTCGCTTAATTCTATAGTCAAGTCATTATCAATATTATGGAAGCAAGATAGAATTATTCCGTCTTCAATTTCACCAGTGGTAAGGAATTTTTTTTCTTCTTGGGATAATTCAATATTACCTTTTAGAAGCTTTACTTTACATTTACCACATGCTTTTTTGCCACCGCAATATGCCTCAATAGGTAAGTTATATTGTCTTATAACATTTAATAGATTTTCACCTTTTTTAACTTGAAATCTATGTGACTCGTTTCCTTGTTTTATAAATAGATTATATTTTCTGAAAGGACAAGTTAAATTACTGCATTTACTGCAATCATGATCTACCGTTGTTGGAGGAATATTTGCTGAAGCTCCGTAATAATAAGACAAAGTTTTAGTAGGAGAGAACATATATCCTGATGTTATAGTGATATCAGTTGTATCTTTTTCATTAATCTTCTCTAGAATTGTTTTTTGGAATTTGATACTTGATTCACTAGAGCCAGGCTCTATTCTAGATGTTAAATTAATACCATTATCACTTTGTTCTTTTTGTAATAATTTGAATAGAGAATTACTGATGTCAAATAACATTTGATCGCCTATAGTATTTAACATCATACCTTTTAGATAATCATTGTTATCAAAATAACGCTTTATCTCTTTATCAATAAAACCACCTAATGTAACTAAACAAAAAATCACTTGCTCACAATTATTATCAATATAATTATCATTATCAACTATAATATAGTATCCTTTTGGTATAATGTGCTTAACTGAAAATTCAACTACTTCTTTATATACTTTACAGTACTCACTATAATTAGTACTATCTTCATAGCACTGCATAGTATTAAGCACTTCCTTCTTATTCAATATCTTACTAAATTCCATTTCCATTTGATTACCCCCAAATATATTGAAGTAATTTCAATATATTTACCTATTTATTGTAAGCGAATCATGCTTACATTTTTATTGAAGTTATAAAGTTAAAGAGTTAAAATACCATTATAATTATATATTATAACTGTTTGTATTTTAACTCTCAAGGATTCTATAAATATGATTCTATAACATTGAATAATTCTTCTTTGCTAGGTATAATGGAAGACCATTTAAGTTCACCGTTAATATAGATAGAAGGCAAGTTCTTAACTCCCATTTTCTTACATCTAGCGATATTAATTTTTTCGGTATATTTGTATTCAATTAAATCAATTTTATCACCAAAATGCTCTTTAGCAACATTGGCGGCATCCATCATATAAGTACAAGCTGCACATGATGATGAATCTAGAGTAAATACTTCAACAAATGGTTTTTCTAAATTCTTATAATCAGGTATATCAACATCAATATCCTCATCCTTTGATTCATAATTCTTAACCATTTCACGAATTGTATCAGTATCTTTAATCGTTTGTCCTATAGCTATTGTATTTTCTGCAGGTACAGCATAAGGCATATCACAACCAGGAGAAATGATTAAATTATCATGTGTTAGAGTATCTATCATATTAACAACATATTTCATATTATCCTGTTGAGTTCCATGTAACATCAAAGTTGTCAATGGAACATTACCACCAATAGTTATGTTATATTTATCTGTTAACTCTTTAGCTGATTTTATATCAACATTTTCATCTATAGAGATAGAATCAGGATTAGTTTTACACATTACATCTATTTGTCGTGTAGCATTACCACACACAAAGAAAGAAGATTTGGCATTTTTAACTTTTATATAGTCGAAGATTGTACTAAATGAATCATGACATAAAGCAGAAAAATGATCAGGTGATATTTGAGAAACTAATGGATCAACTACAGCGATTATATCCATACCGGCTTCAGTATAGAAATCAATCATTTTAAGTGATACTTCTGTACAGTATTCCATTAACTGTTTCACATAGTTTTCATCTAATATCATATCCATAAAGAGATTATTTCCTCTTAAATGTGATGCAAGTGTAAACGGACCACAGATAAGACCATATAATGCAGTGGTATCACCAACTGATTTTTTCATTCTATGCATAACATCAAGAATAAGAGGAATTCTACCACTTTCTTTTGTAGGTAGCTTACATTTACATGGAATTTTTGCTTCATCTTCACATGGATGTGTTTTTACAGATGGTGGACAATCGTCAGACCATACAAGTTCACAACCAAGTATTTCGGCTTCTACTTGTAAATCAAAAATTACAGGTAGGCCATCTGGTTGGTATAATCTATGGGCTTCCATTAAAGATTCATATAATTTATCTGAATTTTTTAATACCTCTTCTGCTGTATAGCCTTTGATTGAACCTGCATGAACTCCTACAAATGGGACCCAAGGTATTTTATCTGTGGATTTATGTTCTATTATGTTAAGTACACGTTCTTTTCCAGTCATGTTAACACCCTAACCTCTCTTAAGTTTTAGTTTAATATAAGTTCTTTGGCTACTTCTGCAGCTGATGCGGCATCTACAGTATAACGGTCAGCACCAATTTCTTCTGCGAAGTTATCAGTGACAGGTGCTCCACCAATCATAACTTTTACTTTATCTCTTAATCCTTTTTCTTCTAAAGCATCAATAACAGCTTTCATATTAGGCATTGTAGTAGTAAGTAGAGCAGACATAGCTATAATATCTGGATTATTTTCTTCTACAGCTGCGATATATTTTTCAGGAGAAACATCAACACCAAGGTCAATTACTTCAAGACCAGCACCAACCATCATCATTCTTACAAGATTCTTTCCAATATCATGTAAGTCACCTTTTACAGTTCCGATAATAACTTTACCTACAGGTTCTATTCCTTGTTCTTCTAATAAAGGTTTGATAACATCAAGGCCAGCATTCATAGCTCTAGCAGCTATTAATACTTCTGGTACGAATACTTCATTTTTTTTGAATTTTTCACCGATAACTCCCATTCCATCAAGTAATCCATTAAGTATATCGGCTGGATTAAGACCTTCAGAAATAGCTTGTTCGGTTAGTGAAACTACTTCGGGCATTTTACCTTTTTGTAGTTTTTCTGAAATAGTTTGTAGTAATTCGTTCATTTGACAGCACTCCCTATAGTTTATTTTAATAGTATGTAATTATTCTAGTATACAATTAAGATTAATTATAGAAATATAATAATTAATTTTGTACTATTTTATCTAATAAGCAAAATTACATATTTTTACAAACAATGTTTTTTGCTACTTCAGCAGCGCTTGCTGCATCAGTTGAATATACGTCAGCACCTATTGTTCTAGCATAATTAGAAGTTATAGGAGCACCCCCGATAAATACTGTAATACTATCTCGTAGACCTTCTTCTTCTAATAACTTGATTGTATTTTTCATTGTTACCATGGTAGTTGTAAGTAGAGCGGACATAGCTATAATGTCAGGTTTGTGTTTTTTGACTGCATCTACAAATTCAGTCGAAGATATATCAACACCCAAGTCTATAACTTCAAAGCCCATTCCGACTAACATCATCTTGACAAGGTTCTTTCCAATATCATGTAGATCACCTTGAACTGTACCAATAACTACTTTACCTTGATAGTTAGTGATATTAGGGTCTATCAGAGGACTTATTATATCAAGAGCAATATTAAAAGCTCTTGAAGCTATAAGAACTTCAGGAACATATACTTCGTTCTTCTTGAATTTTTTTCCGATTATATCCATAGCGTCAATTAGAGTATCTAATATTTGTTTATAATCATAACCTTTATCTAATGCAGAAATGGTTAATTTACGGACTTTTATTGATTGTCCTTCTTGTACATATTTAGAAATTTCATTTAAAGTATTATCCATATAATCACCTTTTTAATATTGTAAAATAATTTGTCATATTATTAATTATACATTTTTCTATATTTACCAGGAGAGATGTTCTCATAATTCTTAAAAACCTTTGTATAATAACTTTGGTCACTAAAACCCATCATGACAGCTATATCACTTATGCTGTATTTTAGGTCTAACAGGTATTTTTTGCTTTCTTCAACTCTTACTGTATTTAGATACTCAGAGAATTTCATATTAGTTTCTTTACTAAAAAATCTACTAAAATAAGTTGGACTCAGATTAACATGTTTTGCTACTTCATCTAAGGAAATATTTTTATTGAAATTATTATTAATGTATTGTAAAGCTTTTTTTATTACATTTGTATTTTCAACATTATCTTTATTTAATTTAAATGCAAGTTCCGTAAATTTTTCTAAAACTTTAACTATCCATACACATAGTTCTTCTATATTATGAATACTAAAAGCTGTTTTATAGAACTTAATATTTTGTTCAAATATTTCTTCAAAGTTACCGCCACCTTCAACAGCAGCTCTTGACATAACAACGACTAACTCTATAATAAAAGAAATAACCTTATCATTATTACCGCTATGCTTGAATAATATATATCCAAGAATCTCATTAAGTATAGCTTTGGCACCGTCTAGGTCACCTCTTCTTACTTTTCCACTCAGTTCTCTTTCAAGTTCAATAGGATATGTTTTACTTGTGAAATTATTTTCCTCTTTTATTTCTTGAATATTCTCATTTATTATTTTTTGCTCCAAATAAAAATCTTTCTTCTTTTTCAATTCATACTTCTGATCTCCTACAATATCCTTTGTAATGATAGATAGTAGGTTAGCTAAATATCTTACTTTTTCAGGAGCTATTATAGGTATTATCTTATAATATGCTTGTAATATTCCTCTTGATGATATAGGAATATTATAGACTTTTATTAAGTTGTCAATTACATATGGGTCAGTAATGTTCATTTGTATAGGTCCAGCAACTAGGGCTCCACGAAAAACATTTCCAATAACAATTGCGCAAGTGATATGCACTAATCCACCAGGGCAGAAGAATATATACGATTCCCCTAATGATTCTGATTGCTTACTAGCATATAAATGAGCACCGCAACAAGGTGATTTATCACCTGTCAGTTCCATGAATTTAGTACAATAATTAAACATTTCTCCTTGAGAGAATGCTGTATTGCCAGTGTCATCTATAAGCATACAATTTACTTCGGTTATCTTGTAAAATAGTTCCATGTTTTTTTTTATAATAGCTAACTCATCGTTTTGAAAAAAATCTAGCATAATTATCACCTAACGTCTATAGTTTATGTTTGAAATATATATATATATTATCATAGTTTGATAATTATTAGTTGTATAATTTTTTCTTTTTTTGGATTATTTTGTTCATCTATAATCTGTAGGATTATAATTTGTGTGTTTTTTAAATTACAGCGATAGTACTCGTATATAGTAGTTAGAATAGGGTTAGTACAGATTATACTTCATTAGGAATGGCGGATATAACACCTAAAGAATAGTTGTTCGTAAATTAGGATTTGATGATTTTAACCATAATTGGTACTTTGATACTAGTACTTTTTTTGGGAGTAAGGTGTTCAATGAATATAAGATATGTTAATATTAGTATTGATATTAATAAAAAACTTAGTAAAATCTAATAGCCAATATTTTTGAATAGTAGTTATCAACTTTTATCTAACGTTTGGGTGCGATATACTTCTATCGCAAATAATACAGTAATAGAATAGAAATGTAGGTAAATTAAGGGTTATAGGTTTGGTTCGCATAATAAAGAGATAGAAGAAACATCTATATTTTTATTCTGTAAAGCCTTTTGATTAGCTTACTTGCATATAATATTGAAGTAGGAAAGTTGAGTTAATTAATTTTTTGGGGGATTTAGTATGAAAAATATAGTATCTATATTATTAAGAAAATTTAATATTGACTTAAAAATATCTTTTAAGTTAATTGTCTTTAGTATAGTGATTAGTACGATACCTTTATTTTTTATTAGTATTGTATTTGATAACAAAATTCAAAAATACTATAGTGAAAAATTAAATGAATCATATGAGCAAGTTGTAAGCCAGTATGTTTCGAATTTGAATTATAAGATAGAATTATACCAGACGTTTCTTAATAATATTTCTTCAAATCAAAATATAAATGATTTATTATTACATAAGAATAATTATACTAATTCAGAAGTATACGATGTTGGTAAAAGAATATCTAATGAAGTAGGATTATTAATTGGGACAAAAAATATCGAAGAACTTCGTAATATAATGGTTTATTTTTATGATGAGGAATTACCTATATATTCATCAAAATTTACTAATGTAGAAAAAGTGAAAGATGAAGATTGGTATATTGAAATACATAATGATATTAAAAAAGGCTATTTGTTTTATAATATAAACAATTATTACGAAAATGTTTTGTCATTGTACAAACAAATAATTGGAGTGAATAATGCGAATTATGGACAAAAATTAGGGTTTACAAAGTTAGATATAAATACAGATGATTTTTTTAGAATTAAAAATAGCTTTAACGATGAAACAGAAAAAAATATATATGTAATTGATGAAAATGAAACTGTGGTGTGGGGTAGTAAAGACAAAAATCTATCGATTATAGGATTGAAAAATAATTATGAAGTAGTAGAGAATGAAATAGGTAATAAGTACATTGAACTTGCAGGAGAAAAAAAACTATTATTTTATAAAACGATTAATAAATATGGTTGGAAAGTTATATTTCTATTTGATAATAATATAATAGGTAAATATATAGTTGAAACTAGAAAAGCTATTGCGACGTATCTTATCATATTAATCTTTGTAATGACAAGTTTAATTATTATATTTTCTAAGAAATTTTCTGGAAGAATTGGTTTAATTATAAAAAAAATGGAAAAAGTTGAAAATGGAGATCTTAATATTACTAATAAAATTGAAGGAAATGATGAAATAAGTATTTTAGATATGCATTTTAACGAAATGGTTTATAGGCTGGAAGAACAAATAAACAATAACTATGTTCAAAAGCTTGAAAGACGTGAGGCAGAGTTAAATGCTCTTCAATTTCAAATAAATCCGCATTTCTTATATAATACACTTGAATCCATTAATTCATTAGCTGCAATTAATGAATGTTATGAAATATGTGAAATAAGTCATAAGTTAGGTGAGATGTTCAGATATAGTGTGAATAAAGATAGTAGTGAATATGTTTCATTAGACAATGAAATTAAACATATAAAAAATTATATATATATACAAAGAATACGTTTTAAAGATAGTTTTGAAGTTTTTTATAATATTGATAATTATACTAAGCAATTAAAGATATTAAAATTTATATTACAACCAATAGTGGAAAATGCAATTATTCATGGTTTTCGAAATAAGAAGGGTAATAGTTGTCTTGAAATATCAGCATATATAGAAAACAACAAACTATATATAAAGGTTATCGACGATGGTAATGGTATGTCTAAAGATCAGATTCAGAGATTAAATAGTTATATTAATGAACGCGAAGATGCTATAAATTGTGGTTACAAAAAAAGTATTGGGGTTAAAAATGTAAACAAGCGTATTCAATTATCTTGTGGCAATGAATATGGACTAAACATAGAAAGCAAACAAAATTTTGGTACACAAGTTATTATAACGTTACCAATAAATCAATATTAAGGAGTGTAACAATGTATAGTATACTTATAGTAGATGATGAAGAATTAATTCGTCAAGGTATTATAGCAAAATTAAAATATAATAATTTTAATTTTACAGAACTTTTTGAAGCTGAAGATGGTGAACAGGCTCTTTGTTTGCTTAAAAAGAAAGAACCTAATATTGTTATTACAGATATAAGAATGTCTAATATGAATGGAATTGAATTTATAGAAAAGGCAAAAGAAATATGTCGAAATACAAGATTTATTATTATAAGTGGATATGCTGAATTTACATATGCGGAGCAAGCTATTAATATGGGCGTAAACGGCTATTTGCTTAAGCCTATAGGTAATGAAGAATTTGCTAAAACCCTTTCAAAGGTTTACATGGAGTTAGATAAAGATAAGCATGTAAAAATAATGAATAATAAAAAATTAGTTTTAGAGAAATATTGTGATACACTCACATTGGAACAGAAGCTAAATACTATATTTCATTGTGTAGATAAAGAGGATCTGAATAAAAACTTAAAAGATGAAAAAATATTGAGTAATAGTGAGAATAATAGATATATGCTTGCAATTATAAACATTGATGGCAAGAGTTATTACCAATCTGATTTCAAATATCAAGATATAGACATTTTAAAATTTAGCATTATTAATATTTGTAATGAAATTGAAATAGAATGTACTAAAGAAATTCTAAATAATCTGAAAGATAGAAATCAGATTTTGATACTCTTTTATCATGATTCCCCTAGTATTCTAAGAATGAGTGTAGATAAATTCTTAATTGAAGCATTTAGTAAAACAATAAAACTTCTCAATATTTCTGTAACAATAGGCTTAAGTGGAGTAGAAGAGACTGTTGGTTCAAAACTTTATAAAGATGCAAGAGAGACTTTAAACATAAGGATTATATATGGTGAGAATAAAATTTATAAGCATGATAATCAATCTTATAATACAGGAGTTTTATTACCATTTAATGATCTTAATCTATTGCAGAAAAGTATTGAACGGTATGATTTGAAGGGGATAGAAGTTATTTTGCGTGATATATTTTCACAGAAGCATATTAAAGAGAATCCATTAGTTTATATTCGTATAGTGTGGTTTGAAATAATTAATATACTCATTAAAGTATGCAATAATATTAGTATGGATACTGTTAATATTTTAAATAAACTACTATTGACAGAAGAAATTTTAAATAAATTTGATAATATAAATGATATAATAAACTATTTATATACAACTATTTTAGATATATTTAATTTGGGAAATGTAAATGATTTAGATTATAAAAGTAGGATGAAATTATCTATACAGTATATTGAACAACACTTTCAAGAACAAATTTCAGTTAATGACCTAGCATATAAATTTGATATGAATACAAGTTATTTTTCTACTCTTTTTAAAAAAGAAACAGGTATAACAGTTGTTAAATATCTTACAGATATGCGTATTAATTATGCTTGTAAACTTCTTAAGGATACGAGCAAGAGTGTAGTTGATATATCTAGAAAAGTAGGATTTGAAGATTCACAGTATTTTTTTAGAGTGTTTAAAAAAGTTAAAGAAATGACACCATTAGCTTATAGAAACAAAAAACAATGGATAGATTAGTCATTGTTCTAAATATAATTAATAAAAGCAGAGTAGATTAGTGAGGTAATCTATTCTGCTTTTTTTGGTGTGCCCAGCATG